>NZ_JBEGIL010000002.1:0-30802 GCF_040675935.1 Microbacterium sp. LMX7-1.2
CGCCTGTCGTCACCTTCACGGGTCGCCCGAGCGCGCGGGCCTGGTCCGCCGCGAGCTGCATGAGCTGGGCGCGGGTCTGGTGCACGTCGGGGGTGGTCACATCGTGTCGGCGTCCCTGCACGATGAGCGCACCGGTTCCGTCCTCATGGGTGAGGGCTTCGATGCGGGGGAAGTTTGCTGCTTCGCTAGTCATCTGTGTCTCCTATCCGAGTGTGATGCCGACAGCGGCCATGAACGGCTCGGGGTCGACGGCTTCGCCGTTGATGTGGACCTCGTAGTGCAGGTGGCAGGCGGATGAGGTTCCGCTGCTGCCGACTTTGGCAATCTGCTGGCCGCCGACGACTTTGTCTCCGTCTTTGACGAGGATTCCGTCTGCGTACATATGGAGGTAGACGGTTTCGACCCCGCCTCCGTGGTCGATGACAATGGTGCCGTTACCTCCGTATCCGACGCCGAAACCGGTAGCGACTACGGTGCCGGTCTGCGCGGCCCAAATGGGCGCGTCGCATCCGGGGGCGAGGTCCGTTCCACGGTGGAAGGAGCTGCTGGGGCCGTTGGGCGTCATAACGGGTTCGCGGGGGCCGAAGTTGCTGCTGATCGGTCCGGCAGCGGGGGCGGCCCAGCCGTCTTTATTGACGGTTCCGGGCACGAGGCTTTCACCGTTGCACACCTGGTCGCCGGTGCCCTCTGTGAGGCCGGTGTCGACGCCGGCGAGGGCCTCGACGATCTGAACGGCGGTGTCCCAGTACTTCTCGTAGTGGTACGGGTCGGCGTTCACCTGCGTGCGGTGAGCGACGAGAGTGGGCGCGAGTGCCTGTCGCTCGGGGTCAGGGACCTTCTTGACCATGGCGTCGAAGAACTTTGTCGACGTGATGTACGGGTCCATGCGCTCGGCCGGGGTGCCCCAGCCGTCTTGCTGCTGGAATAGGCCGATCGAGGTCGTGGGGCTGCCGTCCGGGTTGCGGACGCCGTTCGTCTCCCAGTCGCCGTAGTCGATGTTGACGAGCGAGGATTCACCCATCGCGGTCATGACGCCGATGGTCTGATCCCGCACGCCTAGGCCTTTGTCTGCGCCGGCCTTGATGATGTGAGCCGCGTTCACGAGCTGATCGTGCCCGTACCCACCGACGTCGATGTTCGGCACGGTATCGGGGTCGATGCTCACACTGGTTCCTGGCCCGCTCTCGGGGTTGCACGCGAGCGCAGCCGTGGCGAAGAGGGGGATGGAGAGGATGCCACCGAGCAGGAGCGCCGGCACGAGGATCGCGACGACGGGTCCGAGCTTCTTGTTGTTGTCGCTCATCAGCGCACGCCCTCGGGCGGGGTGAATCGGGCGACGAGCCACGGACTCGCGCCGTCGAGGCGCGTGAGGATGAGCGTGTACGGGCCGACGTCGGTCGGCACGTCGATGTGCACGACCATGGCGCTGGTGTCATCGGTGATCGTGCCGCTGCCGGTGACGCGGCTGGCGGGTACGACGGATGCCTGCACGTATGCGTAGTCGGTGCGGGCTTGGGGTGTCAGGAGCGGGGAAAGCTCCTTCCACCAGGTGTCCTGGTCGAGCGCGGGGCGGGCGAACGCGGTCATAGCCGCGTCCGCCGCCTCGATCGCTGCGGTTCGGTCTGTGTCGCTCCAGGTGGCGACGGGGACCGGGGCGATGGTCTGCCCTGTGTCCTCGTCGATGTATCCGGGCGGCACGGTCGGGAGGCCGGAAGGGTTCGGCATGCTGGGTGTGACCGACGGAGAAGAAGATTCTGTCGGGTATGTGTTCGGGTAATCGCTGGCGTTCGTGCATCCAACGGCCGTCAGCGCTACTAGCGCTACGGCCGTGATCGCCGGCCACACTCGTTGCATGAATCAGTCCTCCGTTGTCTGCTGCTCCCGGCTCGACCCTCGCCGCATCTGTTCTTTCAGCTCATCGCGAATGATGATCCACCCGCCTGCGACCTCGTAGCCGGGGATCTTCCCGGCTTTGAGCATGCTGTAGACACCTTGCGGAGTCTTGCGCACGAGGGTGGATACCTCCTTGACCGTCAGCGTCTCCGGGAGATTCGCGAAGAGGGCATCGAGCGCGTCATGGGGGCCGCCCATCACACGGTGCTCTCTTGTTCGCATGCCACCAGACTATAACAGATCGTACTAAACATGGGTAGACAGTTCGGTGTTGGGGGTACACACCTAAACATATTCATCTTGCTCCAATCGTGCTAGATGGGTTAGTGTGGGGGGGAGACCACAATTCATTATCGGGGGGGTCATAACGATGAGCGAAGGGAATCCCTGGGTCAGTCGCCCAGCTGTGGAGCCGACGCCGGTTGAGCCGCTGATCGAGCGGTCAGCGATTCCGACTGGTCCGACTGCGCCGCAGCTCGGCGTGCCCGCGCCCGAAGCCGCCGACCGCCTGCCGTTCCGAAACGTCGGGCATTGGTCGCCTCTGTGGATCGTCGGTGCACACGGCGGCGCGGGGGAGTCCACACTGGCCGCGCTGATCCCGGGCGCGACCGTGACGGATCACCACTGGCCGCAGCAGGCCGGTGGGGTCGTCCGCGCTGTTGTGGTCGCTCGGTCGAATCTGAGGGGCCTGGCGGCCGCTCAGGTGGCCGCGCAGCAGTGGGCGTCGCGCCTGGTCCCCGGCGTCGACCTGCTCGGCCTCGTCATCATGGCCGATGCCCCTGGCAGACTTCCCCGCCCGTTGCGCGACCGCTTGCAGGTCGTCGCGGGCGGGTACGCGCGCACCTGGACGGTGCCGTGGATCGATACGTGGCGAACGAGCGAAGTCGACTCGGCCGCCGCCCCGCGTGAGGTCCGTCGCGTCGTCGACGAGCTGACCGCACTCGCGAACACCCAACAGAAAGGATGAGGCCAATGCCTCTGATTGACACCCTGCTCACGGCAGCGGCACTGCTTCCGGCCCAGATTCCGGACCCGGGCCCCGTGCAGCCTCCGGGCACTGGCGGCTTCACGACCGTTATCTCCTGGGTCAAGTGGATCGGCTTCGCCCTCGCGGGCGTCGCGATCGTCATTGTCGCGATCCGCATGTTCTTCAATAGCCGCCGCGGTGAGGGCGGCGAGCACGCCGGGGCGCTCGGCTGGATTCTCGGTGGCGTCATCCTGATCGGTGGCGGCGCCGGTATCGTCTCGGCGCTGATGGGCGGTTAACCCATGTCCCTCGACGACGAGACGACTCAGCAGAGTCCGTTCCGCCGCCCCGGCTGGATCGCCGCGGCGGTGGTGGTGGGCCTGCTCATCGTTGCCGCCGTGGTGGTCTGGATCGTCAGCTCGGTTTCGTCCTCGGATGACCCCGAGCCGGCTCCGCAGCCGTCCGAGTCGTCGACGTCCGCCCCGGCCCCCTCTGAGGGGGCTGCGGGCGGTTCGTCTATCTGCGGGCTCGACCTGGTGGAGATGAGCGGCACGCTCGACACGGCCCCTGCGACGACCTGGGACTACGCGGGCACCACACCGTTCCCCGTGTCCGATGAGTTCGGCCCTGCCGACACGACGGACGCTGGTATCAAGATGTGCTTCGCTCGGACGCCCGAGGGTGCCGCTCTCGCGGCCTCTGTCGGGGTGGGCTACCTGCTGAACGCCGACACGGTGCAGCCGTGGCGTGAGTACGCGCTGGCTGCCGGACCGATCCGCGACCAGCTCCTGAACACGCCGTCGACCTCCGAGTCGTCGCCCGAGATTCGCAACGAGGTCACGGCGTTCCGCCTCCTGAGCTACGACGGCGACTCCGCTCGAGTAGACGTCGGCGTCACGGTGACGGGCAACGGAAAGACCGGCTACCTGTCGGCTGTCATCCCCCTCATCTGGGAGGACGGCGACTGGAAGGTGAACTACTCGGAGAGCGACCTGACAGCACGGCCCGCGCAGCTCCCGAATCTCGCCGGCTACATCTACTGGGAGGGATGAGGACACATGTGCTCGATTGTTGACTGGGTTGGCTGCGGCGAAGACATCGTGAACTCCGTCGTTGGCGGCGCGATCGAAGACATGGCGAACGCCGTCATCGAGGGCGTCGGCAAGGTCATCGCGTCGTTCGGGACGATGTGGGTCAACATCGGCACACCGGTCCTCACGGGCGGCGACGGCGGCTCCGCGGCAGGTGCGGACGCCGGTTTCTCTGCCCCGGTCCTCCAGGTGCTCGGCTACATCACCTGGATCGGCTACGCGGTCGCGATCATCGCGATAATCGCGCTGGCCTCGATCACGACCGTGAAGGTTCGCCGCGGTGAGGGGCTGCTGGCCGTAGGACGGCTCGGCATCATCCTCGCCGCGGTGATCCTGATTGGCGGCGCATCCGGCCTCGTCGCGGGGCTGCTCCCGAGCGGTCCTGTCGGGGCCGGCGGCGCGGTTGCATTCCTCCAGGGCTCGCTCTGGTGGATCATGCTCGCGGTCGCGGTCGGCGCGACGATCGTCGGTGCGATCCGCATGGCGGTGACGATGCGGGCGGAACCCGGTAAGGACGTGTTCTTCGGGCTTCTGCGGCTCATCGTCGTCGCCGGGGCCGGCGTCGGCATCGTCGCCCTGCTGGTGACGGCGGCCGATGCGTTCTCGGTGTGGATCATCGACCGCTCGACCGACTGCAACCTGGCCAGCGGCGACAGCACGTGCTTCGGCCGCAACATCAGCAACCTGCTGGTGCTGACCACGACCGGCACGGCGGGCGCACCTGGTTTGGGCGCGCTGCTCGTCATCATCCTCGGCGTCATCGCGATCATCGTCGCGGTGGTGCAGATCATCCTCATGCTTGCCCGTGGCGGCATGCTCGTGGTCCTCACGGGCATCCTCCCGCTGTCGGCCGCGGCCGCGATGAGCGGTGAGTCGGGCAAGGGATGGTTCAACAAGAACGTGGCCTGGCTAGTCGCGTTCATCCTCTACAAGCCCGCGGCGGCGATCATCTACGCGGCCGCGTTCCAGCTCGCCGGAACCGACGTTTTCAAGGACGACGGCACGGGCCTTATCTCGGTCATCACGGGCCTCATGATGATGCTGCTCGCGCTTGTCGCGCTGCCGGCGCTCATGCGGTTCGTGACGCCGATGGTCGGGGCTATGGCAGGCGGCGCTGGAGGCGGCATGCTCGCCGCGGCCGGGGTAGCTGCCGTCCCCAGTGGCGCAGCGCAGATCGGCCGTCTCGGCGGCGGTGCGGGCGGAGGCTCGACCGCTTCCCCGTCGACGGCTGGCGCGACCGGCTCGACAGGCACGGCCGGGTCCGCTGGCTCGGCCGGTTCGCAGGGCCAGGCCGGGGCTGCTGCTGCCGGTCGGGGTGCCGCTGCCGGTGGTGGAGCTGCGGGCGGTGGAGCTGCCGCTGGTGGCGGAGCCGCCGCCGCTGGTGGTGGTGGAGCCGCCGCTGCGGGTGGTGGAGCCGCCGCTGCGGGTGGTGGTGCTGCCGCTGGCGCATCTGCCGGCGCGGCCGCAGGCCCGTGGGGAGCCGCTGCGGGCGCAGCGGTCGGTGCGGCCAAACAGGTAGGCGATGCAGCGAAGGGCGCTGCACAGAAGCTAGGCGATCAGGCGACAGGAGAGGGTCCAAGTGGCAACCGTTGAGACGTCGAGCCGACAGGCTCGCACATATGGAAACTGGCGTCGACCGACGTCGGCCGGACTTCTCGGGCTCGGCGCGGTAGGGACGGGTCTGCTGCTCGTCGGCATGCTCGTCGTCGTCCTCGTACTGATGACGCGCGGCATGCTGGATGCGGCGATCACCGCCGTGGTGATCCTGCTGCTGCTCGTCCTGCTGATGGTGCGTGACTCCCACGGGAAGAACGCGCTGTCGCGGATCTCCAACCGGGCCGGGTGGTGGGTCACCCGGTCACGCGGCACAAACGTGTACCGCTCCGGCCCCACGGGCCGCACGCCCTGGGGAACCAACCAACTCCCCGGCCTCGCATCGACGATCCGTCTCAGCGAGCACCGCGACTCCTACAATCGGCCGTTCGCGTTGCTGTTCCACCCGTCGACGGCGAACTACAGCGTCGTCATCGGCACGGAGCCTGCCGGGGCATCGCTCGTCGACGGCGAGCAGATTGACGTGTGGGTGGCCGACTGGGGCCACTGGCTGGCGAACCTGGCCGATGAGGCCGGCGTCGAGTCGGCCACGGTGACGATCGAGACGGCTCCCGACTCCGGCACCCGCCTGCGCCGCGAGGTCGAGACGAACCTCGACGAGAACGCACCCGCGTTCGCTCGAGAAATGCTCATCGAGGCGGTCGACCGCTACCCCGCCGGCTCCAGCATCGTCCGCGCGTATGTGACGATCACTTTCAACGCGGCCGCCCGACAGGGCGGTAAGCGCCGGAAGCCGGACGACATGGCGCGCGAGCTGGCATCGCGCCTGCCGGGTCTGACTCAGACCCTCCAGGCGACGGGGGCGGGTGCTGCGCACCCCCTGACGGCGCAGCAGCTCTGCGAGGTTATCCGTATCGCATACGACCCGGCAGCCTCCGTGCTCATCGACGAGGCGCACGCGGCTGGCCAGCCGCCCGAGCTGGACTGGAACGACGTCGGCCCGTCCGCCGCTCAGGCGAATTGGGCGAGCTACCGTCACGACTCCGGGCACTCGATCACCTGGTCGATGACCGGAGCGCCGCGCGGCAACGTCCAGTCGGGCGTCCTCGGCCGCCTCCTGGCACCGCACCGCGACATTGCGCGCAAGCGCATCACTCTGCTGTACCGGCCTATCTCCCCGGCTCGCGCCGCGGCGATGGTCGAGGCCGACCTCCGCGCCGCGGAGTTCCGCGCCACGGCCGACAGCAAAGCGAAGGCGCGCGACGTCATGTCGATGCGCGCGGCCGCGGCGACAGCGGCAGAAGAGGCCAGCGGTGCGGGCCTCGTGAACTTCGGCATGCTCGTCACCGCCACGGTGCGCACGCCCGCTGAGGAAGCGGATGCCGTCGCCGCGATCGACAACCTAGGCGCGACCGCGCGGCTGCGTCTGCGGCCCGTCTACGGCTCGCAGGACAGCGCATTTGCCGCCGCCCTCCCGCTGGGGCTCGTCCTGTCCAAGCACATCAAGATTCCCGCCGAGCTGCGGAACAACCTGTAGGAGGTCGCTATGGCTACCACCAAGAAGCGCCGCGCGTCGAAGGTCGACGCCCCCAAGAAGGCACCGGCCGTTCGCCCCGAGCGCCCGGGCCTGCGCGGGTGGCTCGGCCGGGGCCGCGGTGAGTCGTTCTACGTGCAGCAGCCCGACGAGTGGCGCGGCACAACGGTCCAGGTCTGCGGCCTGTGGCCGTTCGCGATCGGCACCGGGACGCCGATGGTCGGCGTCCCGCTCGGCCGACACATCTACACGGGCGCGACCGTGTGCTGCGACCCGATCAGCTGGTTCCAGCGCGCGAAGCTCATCAGCAACCCGTCCGTGTTCGTGCTCGGCAAGCCGGGTCTTGGCAAGTCGACGATCATCCGCCGCATGGCCACGGGCCTCGCCGGCTACGGCGTGATGCCCCTCGTGCTGGGCGACTTGAAGCCGGATTACGTCGATCTCATCAATGCGATGGGCGGGCAGATCATCACCCTCGGCCGCGGCCGCGGGTATCTGAACGTTCTCGATCCTGGCGAGGCGGTCGAGGCGGCCGCACGGCTGCGCGAAGAGGGCTTCGAGAAGGAAGCAGCTCAGGTCATGGCCGACGCCCACGGGCGTCGGCACACGATCGTCTCCGCCCTCCTGACGATCATCAGGCAGCAGCCGCCGACCGACCGCGAAGAGACGATCCTGGACCGAGCGCTGAAGTGGCTCGATGAGCACCACGACGGCGTGCCCGTGTTGGGTGACCTCCTGCGAGTCATCCAGGACGGCCCGAAGGAGGTCCGAGAGGTCGCGCTGGATCGCGGCATCGACGAGAAGTACAAGGCGATCACCGAACACCTGGAGGCGTCGCTGATCGGCCTCGTCGGCGGCGGCCGCCTCGGGGAGACGTTCGCTCGCCCTACGACGAACCCGATGCGGCGCGACCGCCCCGTGGTCTACGACGTCAGCGCGATCGACGACTCCGACATGGACCTCCAGGCCGCGACCCTGCTCGCCTGCTGGAGCGCCGGCTTCGGAACCGTCAACGTCGCGAACGCGCTGGCGGATGCGGGTCTGGAGCCGCGCCGCCACTACTTCGTCATCCTCGACGAGCTGTGGCGGGCGCTGCGCGCCGGCCGCGGCATGGTCGATCGCGTCGACGCACTGACGCGCCTGAACCGTCAGCGCGGCGTCGGCATGGCGATGATCTCGCACACGATGAGCGACCTGCTCGCGCTCCCCAGCGAGGACGACCGGATGAAGGCCAAGGGCTTCGTCGAGCGCTCCGGCATGGTCATCTGCGGCGGCCTGCCGTCCGCAGAAATGCCGCAGCTCACAAGCGCGGTGCCGTTCTCGAACGCCGAGCAAGAACTGCTCATCGGCTGGCAGGACCCGCCTGAGTGGGACCCCGCGACCGGACGCGAGGCCGAGCCTCCCGGCCGCGGCAAGTTCCTCGTGAAGGTCGGCGGACGCCCGGGCATCCCGGTCAACGTCGAGCTGACGTCCGTGGAGCTCCAGGTGAGCGACACGAACAAGCTCTGGCACGACCAGTCGCGCGTCGGCCGCCGCAGCCGCCGCGCACACGCTGAGGAGGCCGTCGCATGAACCAGCCCAACAACCGCCGCCGCGATCCCGCGGGCATGTCCGGTCAGAGCCTCGCCGTCCTCGTCATCGCGGGCGGCGCGGCCGTTCTGGGCGTGGGAGCGTGGACGTCGGTCACTCTCGCCCACCAGTGGGCGGGCACCGCCGACACGCTTCCCTCGGACCCGTTCAAGGTCGTCATCGACCTGTTCCGGGGGCGCATCGACTGGCTGCCGGCGTCGACGTGGATCGCGGTCGGATTCGCCGTCGCTGCGCTGCTCCTGGTCGCGTTGTACCTGTGGCTGCGTCACGGCGGGCAGAAGAACCGCACGCGCGTTGACTCTGCCTCCCGGTACATGGGTATCGGTCGGGACGTGGAGGCGCTGAGCGAAAAGTCGGCCCGTGCGACCGCGCAGCGCCTCGGTGTCGCTGACAGTGCCGGTGTCCCCATCGGCACGCACCTGTTCAGCGGCAAGCCGCTGTTCGCGTCCTGGGAGGACATGCACATCGACATTTGGGGGCCGCGCACCGGTAAGACGACCTCGCGGGCCGTGCCGGCGATCCTCGACGCACCTGGGGCCGCTCTCGTCACGTCGAACAAGCGCGACGTCGTGGACGCGACTCGCGACGTGCGCGCCGAGCGGGGCCCGGTGTGGGTGTTCGATCCGCAGGGCATCGCTCTGGAGGAACCGACCTGGTACTGGAACCCGCTCAGCTACGTCACCGACGAGGTGCGAGCTGCCAAGCTCGCGGAGCACTTCGCTGCGGGTAGCCGTGAGCCGGGGGCTAAGACGGATGCCTACTTCGACCCGGCTGGCCAGGACCTCCTGGCCGGTCTGCTTCTCGCCGCAGCTCTCGACGGCCGACCGATCACGGATGTGTACCGGTGGCTCACCCGTCCGAGCGAGGAAGAACCGGTGCGCATCCTGGAATCCCACGGCTTCGACCTGACCGCCGACCAGGTGGCCGGCGTCGTTAACGCCCCGGACAAGCAGCGCGGCGGCATCTACGGCACCGCGCAGCAAATGGCGGCGTGCCTGACCAACCGCACGATCGTCCGGTGGATCGTCCCCGAGCCTGGCGACCTGCGGCCGACGTTCGACCCGGCCGCGTTCGTGCGCGCGGGCGGCACGCTCTACAGCCTCTCCAAGGAGGGTCGCGGCACCGCCGGCCCGCTCGTCACGGCACTCACGGTCGCCGTGGTCGAGGCCGCCGAAGAACTCGCCGTGCACTCGCCTGGCGGACGCCTCGCGACGCCGCTCCTGGGCGTTCTCGACGAGGCAGCGAACGTGTGCCGGTGGCGCACTCTCCCGGACCTCTACAGCCACTACGGCAGCCGGGGAATCGTCCTCATGACCATCCTGCAGTCGTGGTCGCAGGGCGTCGACGTGTGGGGCGAGTCCGGCATGCGCAAGCTGTGGTCGGCCTCGAACGTCAAGTGCTACGGCGGCGGCGTCTCGGAGACGGCATTCCTGGAGGATCTGTCACGGCTCATCGGTGAGCACGATCGCGTGCGCACTTCGGTGTCATCGGGCACCGGGCATCGCTCGGTGTCTCAGCAAGTGCAGCGTGAGCGCACTCTGGACGTCTCGGAGCTCGGCGCGATGCCGAAGGGTCGCGCCGTGGTGATCGCGTCGGGTTCTCGGCCGACACTGATCCGCACGAAGCCCTGGATGACGGGGCCGTTCGCGGAGAAGGTGCGCGCCTCGATCAAAGCGCACGATCCGCAAGGCTCGCGCACGATCGCGGAGGCGGAGACCGAAGTCGCCACGGTGGAACGTCAGCTCGAGCAGGAGGGCGCAGCATGAGCGGTCTGGGCGAGTGGGACGACGAGGAAGAAACGACCTGGCCGGCCCCTGACGGCGGTTCTGACGCGACGGCCGGCATCGCCGGCACCGAGACACCCGATCCCGGCCCGCAGCTCGTCTACGGCAACGTCAGCGAGTTCGTCGACCAGTTCCTCCGGCACGCCTACCGGCGTAAGACGAGCGGCCGGCTGGCGCCGTGGTGGTCGGGCGAGTGGTGGAAGCACGACGAGGCCGTGATGCGCCTCGAAGCGCTCTGGCGGGCGTGGGAGCACCTGCGCCTCGATCCGGCGACGGGCATGTCCGTGTGGTGGCGGGATCACGCCGACCACCACATGCGGGTGCTCATGGCGGACGACGGCCCTTTCCACGGATCGCCCGATGCGATCGACTACGGAAAGCCGTTGACGCACGTCGAGCCGCCCGAAGGGCTGTTCGTCGACGAGCGAGTCACACCGACCTCCTGAGACAACGAGAGAGGGCCGCACCCACCGGGTGCGGCCCTCTCTCGTGCGTTCAGCGGCCGAGCTGCTGTGTCCTTCCCGCGCTGGCTCCGATGCGCGTCTTGCGCGCCTTCGCCGCCTTGCCGGCGATCACCGCCTCGGACGCCGGCCGGCCCTGGCTGACGTCCGCGCGCATGCGCGTCGCGACCGTCTCCTGGTCGATCTGCTTGCCCTCCAGCTCGGCGGCGCGCGCAGCTCGTCGACCGGCGCTGTCGTAGTCCTGTGCGGACTCCGATCGCGCGTCGGTGGAGGCGTCGCGCAGCTCGCCGGCCTGAGCCGCTGCGGCGTCGCGGTCGGCAGGGTCCGGCTCGTGCTGCGCGGCCGCCTCAGCCTGTGCCGCCTGTGCGTCGAGCCGGTCGGCCTCGCTGAGGGTCACCGCGGCGTCAGCGCGGTCCTCCTGCTCCTTGCGACGCTCTTCCTGGGCGAGCCTTTCGAGACGCTCGGCCTCCAGCCGTGCCACCCACTCCTGCACCTTCGCCGGGTCGCCGCCGAGCGCGTCGGTGACGATGCCGTAGCGCTCGTGCAGCTCGACCTTCATCCGGTCCTCGGCGGCGCGCGCTTCCGGCTCGAACTCACGCCACGCGCGCGCCGTGGCGAACGTCTGGCCGATCCGCTGAGGGTCGTTCTGGTTCCAGAACTCCGCCCCGTGAACCTGCCGGACCTCGGCCACCGCCGCGGCGCGTTCGGCCTCGAACCGGTCGCGCAAGTCGCGGGCCTCCGTAGCCGTCGGGACCTCCAGCTCACGGGCGCGCTGTGCGATCGCCTGGCTGAGCTGTTCACCGAGCCGAGCGCCGGCCGTGACGGCAACGCGGGCCATGCCTTCCAGGCTTTCTTCGATTCCGTCTGTATCCACCATTTCCGTACCCTCCTATCGCTCGGGGCCGCGCTCCGGCTGCTTGACGCTCGGGCTCACGCGCGGGCGGTCGGGCAGCTCGGTAGGCAGCGGCGAACCGATCTTGTTGACGTCTGTGCGGCCGGCGCTGATGCGCTGCTTCATCGCCTCCAGCTCCGGGTCGACCGTGGCCACCTTTGCCGGTGCCGGCGCGGTCGTCGCGTAATCCTCCAGGCGAGCGTGCACCGTGCGCAGGTGGTCGCGCTCAGCGTCCCGAATGGCCTGTGCCTGGCGCAGCTCCCCGCTCGCCCGTGCAGCGTCGTAGACCGCCTTCGCGAGGTTCGCCAGCTGACGGATCATGATGACCTGTGCAGCGAGCCCCTGCCCGCCCCGCGCGCCCGATGCCAGGAGCATCGCCGTGCCGGCGAGCGACCCCATGCTGGTCGGCTTGGGCTTGATCGGCGTGCGCCAGGTCTGCGCCGACCGGGACAGAATGTCGGAGGCGCGCGCCAGGTCGCCAGGCTCGTCCTCGACCGCGTTAGACCACGCCGCGAAAGCTCCCGCCGTGTGACGAGCGACGCGCGCCCACGTCTCGCGATCGTCGACCGGAACGCTGCGCAGACGGTCGCGCAACTCGCCCAGCTCGGCGTTCATCTGCTCGAACATCTGCGGGTCGACCTCGGCAGCCTCACGCCCGGGCTGCACGACTCGGCGGCCGCGGTAAGCGGCGTTCCACTCGGCCGCGGCGTCCGTCGCGCCGGTCGGGGTATCAGGCCATTCGGCGCGCAGCCTCGGCAGCGTGAGGTCGCGCCCAAGGTGCCCGCCGCCGTACCAGATCGGCCGCTCGCCGGCCTCGGGTCGACGGGCCACGCTGTAGCCGGTGATGACGTCCTGGGTGCCCTCCGCAAACCGGGGCCGGACGATGAGGCCTGACCGCCGCATGCGGCGAACGAACTCGCCTTCACTCTCCGCTGCGGTGGCACACCCGCGCACTGTACGCGCGAGTGCGTACCGGGGCTGGTCGACGCTCTTCTCCGCCGCGATACGGGCCTGCCGATCGATGGGAGTCAGCTGCTCCCACGACGGCATCGGCTTGTCGCTCTCACGGCGAGTCCGGTCGTACTTCCACTCGGCGCGCGAGCGTGCCTGTGCCTCCTGCTCGGCGGGGTCGTAGCCGCGCGTCGAGCGTTCGGCCGATGCGGACTCCAGCTCTTCCAGGCCGTACTTCTGCTCCAGTGCACGCGCGGCCTTCTGTGCACGGTGGAAGTCGTTGTGAACGCTCGCCTTCGTGCCGTCCTCACGCACGAGGTTGACCACGATGTGAATGTGGTCGTTGCCGTTCTGGCTCACGCCGTGACGGACCGCCGCCCACCGAGTCGGGGCCTTCGTACCCTCGGCGTCGTCGAAGTCCATCAGCGTCACGAAGTCGTGCGCGATCGCGTTCCACTGATCGTCCGTCAGCATGCCCTCTTCGGCGCGCAGCGACAGCGAGCAGTGCCAGACGTGGCCGCCCGCGACCTCCGTGCCGAACGCCTGCTTGGTGCGGTCCAGGTGGCGCGCGATCACCAGAGCGGAATCGCGTCCAAGCTCGGTGTCTGCGTGCCACGCCATGATCGCGTCATCACCCGCGACGACGTGCGGCTCCGTGTGCTCGTTGTGGCGTCCTGCGCCAGCAAGGTACGTCAGCAATCCCGACATGCGATCGCCGCGCACGACGTTCGGCATCATGCGCGGACTCCGAGCTGATCCACTACCTCGTCGATCTGCTCCGCCGTGCGACGCACCGCGGCGATGGTGTGCCGCAGCTCGTCGCGCAGCTCCACCGGCACAAGCCCCTCAGCGTTGGTCGCGCGTGCGATCTGGTTGAGGTTGTTGCCGATGCTCGCGAGCGAGCGGTGCAGCCGGAACAGGTCTGCAAGCTGCTCACGTCGTGCCGTCGCCGTCTCGCCCGTCTCGGGTGCCATCGCGCACTCGTACAGGTAGCGCGGGATCGTCACGTTCTGCGCAAGCGCACGACGGTACAGCTCGCCCTCTTCCTCGGGCGACACCCATACCTCGTGCCGCCTCGTGCGTCCCCCCGGGACATTCGCACGACGTCGCCCCTTGGGCGTGCGGCGCTCCGGCGACTCGTTCGCCATAACAACACCGCCTTTCTGATGCCCAGCGCAGCGACCCCGAACGGGGACCACACGTCAAGTGTGCCGCATCCGCGACCCCGTGTCGAGGATCAAGCCCCAGTTACCCCGGGTAACTGTATAGCTTGCTCCGTCTGGGACTCCACAGAGGCCGGCACCGACGACAGGAGGGGGTGGAAGCGGCTGCGCCGCTTCGGAGCCTCCCCGCGCTGCGCGCGCTCTGGTGTTTGACGGAACACATACATACACTGTGGAAATGGCTAAAACACTCTCCGTTGAAGAAGCAGAAGCACGCGCCAACCAGCTCCAACAGGAGCGGTTGAACGCCATTCGCGGCCTCGCGGAGGCGCGCCAGAACGTCGCAGACGTGCGCGCCGACGCGGAGCGACGCCGCGCCGAGCTGGAGCGCGAACTGGCCGCGCTCGTAAGCGATGCCGAGCGCGAGGACGTGCAGCGCTACAACGCCGCACTGTCGGCTGGATGGACCGACGTCGAGCTGCGAAAGATCGGCTTCGATGAGCCGGACAAGAAGCAGCGGACGCGCAAGCGAGCCGCACGTAAGCCGTCGTCCTCTCAGCCCGCCCCGGCATCCGTCAGCGAGTCAGAAAGTGGCGGCTCCGACCTCGGATAGCTCCCCGCATAACAGACCCCGCATCCGGCTCTCGGTGCGGGGTCTGTTGCGTTTCCCCGCGTTGCGGGGTTGCACTCCGTTCCAGGCCCGTCAAGGGCGCTGCGCGTCCCTTCGGGAGAGCCCTGGGGGCTCCCCTTGACCGCCCCTCCACTGCGTGCAAGGCGGCAAGTGTTCGCCGAAAGCAGGCAGCTCGGCGCATGCGCCGAACTGCTCACTTTCGGACGACACAAACCAAGGGAGAGGACGTCACGATGAGCACTCTGGTTGCGTTCACGACGATCACGACAACGCTGCCGACGCTGGACGATTCACGAGGCAGTCTGCTTCGCAGGGTCGCGGAGCGCGATCAGCAACTCGCGGATCACGGGCGCTACGGCTATCACCTGCTGAACACGGTGACGGTCACGGGAACGGAGTTCGTGACGGTGATCGACACGCTCTCGAAGGATGCCGATTGAGCGGCTAGGACCGCTCCGGCCCGGGCGTCGACGAGCCGCGATCGGTGGCTATCGGGCGCGCAGCTGCGGCACGCTGCTGTGTGCGTGCCAGAGCGGTGTCGACCAGTGCGGCGCTGCGTGAGCTACGGGACTTGTCGACCTCGACTGTCGCCTGCGCAGGACGCCCCTCGGCGTCTGCTGCGCGCGCCTCTTCGGCACTCGTGCGGAACACCCGATACCGGCCTACTGCGGGGCACTGCTCGGCCAGCGCTCGTGCTGCGGCCTCCGGCTTCGAACGGCCTCCAGGGCCGTCGAACACGTCGCGCGCGTATTCGCTGGGAACCCACCGGCCGCCGAGCGAGTCACCGCCGTCCAGGGCGGTCGTGTAGGCGTGCTCCCAGCGGCCGCGGATGCGCTCTTCGGACAGCTCGTAGGGCACCTCGACGTCGATCACCCGAACGTCGTATCCGGCGTCGTTGAGGCGCTGCCCGAGCGCGAGGGCGTCGGCCTCGTTGCTGAGAACGGTGTCGATCACGATGTTGTCGCCGGCGGCGATTGCGTCGGCTCGCAAGCTCTTGGCGAGGTAGGACGATTCTTCGTGCACGAGGGATGCCAGCTCCAGCGGGTAGAACCTCTCCCCCCGCGCTTCGCGGTCGCGAATGGCGTCGGGCATGAGCCACGTGTCGTAGCTCCCGTCCGCCTGCGCCTCGCGCAGAAGCGAGCGCTTGAACTCGTCCGCGTCGATCACGAGATACTTCCCCCGGTGCTCTCCGAGCACGTCGGCCAGGACGGTGCTCTTGCCGGCGCCGGGAGGTCCGGCAAGCACGATCGCGCGGTGCTGCTGCTCGACGTCGGGAGCCGCTGCGCGCGCTTCGTCGATCAGCCGTTCGTGGAGAAGGTCGCGCGCCAGCGTTGGCTCACCGCCGACCCACCACGCGGGGTTGTTCGTCGTGGCAGTGGCGGCGTTCGGCGCGAGCGCTTGGCCAGGCTTGGACAGCTCGCGCACGGTATCCATGTGGCGAGCGACTGCATCGGAAACCACGCTTTAGTCGCCGTGCCGGTCGTGCGCGCGGACCTTCCCGCTGGCCTTCGCGACCTTCACAGGCTTGCCGGTCGTCGCGCTCCGGTGAACGGTGCTGAACCTGCCCGTGCCACCCTTCCGGTCGACAGCGGTTCCACGCGGGCCCTTCACTTCGAGCTGCAAGCCGCTCTTGGTCTTGATGACCAAGCGGCCGTTCTTCTCGGTGACCTCTCCCCCGCCGATTGCCGAGGCGATTTCTCGAGCGGTGTCACGCGCGCGATCCTTCGGTGACACCTTGCGGGGTGCAGGCTCTTCCTTCTCGGTCGGTGCCGGCGCGGCCGCAATGTTGTGGCGGCGGTTGAACACTTCCTCGTAGACGTCGTTCTCGATGAGCCCACGACGTCGAGCGTCGCTGACCTCGGACCAGGTGCCGGCCGGGTCAACGATGAGGGAGTCATACCCGTCCGTGTGGCCGCCTTCGACGTAGGGGAACCGCGTGAGTTCGTCGACGAGCTGCGCGCGGTCGATGATGCCGCCCGCGTAGCGCTGACAAATCTCGTAGGGCGTCGCGCCGGAGAATCCGTCCAGCGGCATCGCGACCTTCGCGGCCGTGCGGAGCGCACTGAGCACGGACGGCTGCGCGATCCCGAGCCACTTGGAGATCTGCGTCTGGGTGTAGCCGCGCTCTTCGAGCCGGCGCAGCTCACGCCGGTAGTCCAGCTCGTCGATTTCCTTCCGGCGACGGGCGCGCATTGCCGCGCGTGCCTCGGCCGGAACCTCTGCGATCGTCATAACGATCACCTCCTATAGAACATTCTATAAAGGATGCCTTGAAAGGGCTAGGGGTTGAGCGCACGGCGAACACTCGTGGCACCGACTCCGAGCACGCGGGCGATGCTTTCCCAGCTCTGCTGCTCGGCGCGCATGCGCTCTGCCGTCGCAATCCGTTCGGGCGTCATCACGCTCGGGCGGCCGCCGACGCGGCCCTGGCTGCGGGCGTAGTCGAGGCCGCGGGTCGTGTTCTCGCGGATCGTGTCGACGCGGAGCTGCGCGAACACGGCCACGATGCCGTACAGGGCGCGGCCCATCGGTGTCGTGGTGTCGATCATCGGCTCGGTGAGGCTGACGATGTTCACCTGTCGGGCGTCGAGGTCCTGCAACGTCTCGATCAGGATGCGCTCACTGCCGGCGAGGCGGTCGAGCCGGCGCACTTTGAGGGTGTCCCCCGGCCGGAGGTAGTTGAGGCAGGCAAGCCACTGGGGGCGGTCTGCGACGCGGCTGGACTCGCCGTGGTCGACGAACACACGTTCGCAGCCGGCCGCCCGCAGCTCGGCCTCCTGCGCGTCCGGGTTCTGCTCGCGCTTGGAGACTCGGGCGTAGCCGACTTCGTGTGCCATGCCGAAAACGGTACTGCCGATGTTCCGGCGTGATTCGGTTTCGGCAGGGGGTTTCGGCGGATCGTTCCTCGGCGTGTCGTGCACCTGGTCGTCGACGTCGACGAGGCCGCCGAAAACGATCGTTTACGGCTGAGCCCGCAATCGATTTGACTTACCATACGTAGGGTAGGTATGTTTGAACTGTGCCAAACAAAATCGAACTTCTCGATCACGCAGTTGAAGTCCTTCGCCGCGGCGATGCCCTCACCCTCGATGCAGTCGCTCGCGAGGCGGGGTTGACGAAGCCCGGGGTGGTCCACCATTTCGGCACGAAAGAAGTTCTCACTGTCGCAGTCGTGAACCGCATCATCGACCGCTGGGAAGCGGATCTGCATACTCGGGCCTCGGCGGATGCCGAGCCGATCGACAAGCTGCGCGCGTACGTCGACTACGCACTCAATGGCGACTTCGACTCCAGCGATCTCGCCCTGCTCGCGGACGTGAACCTGCGCGAGCGGTTGTCTGCTCTGTGGGCGGAACGCCTCACCCCGTGGCTCGGCAGCGACATCGACACTGACCCGGCGAGCCGCGCATCACTTCGCGCCGCCCGCCTGCTGGCCGACGGTGCCTGGTTCAACGCCGCGCTCGGCATCCCCACCGTCCGCGACGACGAACGATCTGTCCTACGCGCGATCGCCCTGCAACTCGTGAATGAAGGAGACCCCCAGTGACAAGCAAAGCCAAGGGCTGGCTGTTCCTCGTCGGCGCGATCGCCGCCGAGGTCACCGGCTCGCTGTCCCTCAAAGGTGCGCTCGACGCGCCCGCCCTCTATGCGCTCGTCGCTGCCGGCTACATCGGCGCGTTCGTGTTCCTCAGCCTCGTGCTTCGCACCGGCATGGCCCTCGGCGTCGCCTACGGCATTTGGGGAGCATCCGGGGTCGCGCTCACGGCGCTTCTCTCCCTCATCATCTTTGGCGAACCGCTCACGCTCTTGATGGGCATCGGCATCGTCGTCGTCATCGCCGGAGTGCTGTGCGTCGAACTCGGCGCACAGGCCGGTCACAAGAAGAAGGCAGAGGTCGCGTGATGGTCTGGCTGTTCCTCATCGGCGCAATCGTCTTCGAGGTCGTCGGCACGCTCTCCCTGCGTATGGCCGTCGACAAGAAGCGCTGGTATGTCGGCGTGGCTGTGGGCTACGTCCTCGCGTTCGTCATGCTCAGCCTCGCCCTCGCCGGCGGCATGGCGCTCGGCGTCGCCTATGGCATCTGGGCCGCATCCGGCGTCGCACTCACCGCCATCCTCAGCAAGTTCCTCTTCAAAGAGCCCTTCACCTGGCTGATGGGCCTCGGCATCGTCCTCATCGTCGGTGGGGTTCTCTGCATTGAACTCGGAGCCGTCCACTAACCCGGCGAGGCGGACATCCCCACGTCTAGCGCGATGGACAGCGAAACCGTCTGCCGAAAGCAACTTGCGGGGAACCTTCGCGGCAAGGTCACCAGACGTCGGTCGGGTCGGAGATGCGCTGGCATGCTCCCTGCCATATCCAGCACCGCAACGTCTCACCGTCGATCGTCACTTGCACGCCCACGGCGTCGGCTGTCCAGCGCTTCACCTGGACGACGCACCGCACGTTGGTGTCCCCGAACTGGAGCCACGCATGTCCCCATATCGTCAGCTGCTCGGGAACGATCGTGAGGGGCTGCGCATGCAATCGCAGCTGGACGCGATTGAGGGTGCGCAGCGGCCCACGCTTGCGCGCCTCGCGCAGCTCGCGCTCTTCGCCCCTCTGCGCCGCCAGGTGCGGGTAGCGCTTGTTCGTTCCCACTGAGACATCGTCCCGGGAACATCGGACGCTGAGGGGGGCCTACTCAGCGTTGTCCTTCGGCTTGCCGGGTCGGGGCCAGGGCCAGGCGTCGACGACGGCCCACAGCTCGGCCGACGATCGCGAAACGATCATGTCGGGCCGGCTCTCAGCCACCACGGCGTCAAGGAACCAGGAGGCATCGCGCAGCGCGTCGGTGTAGCCGGAGTGGCCGCGGGCGACAGCTCCCATGATTGCCGCGATCTTCATTGCCTGGCGCACGGTGATCTGCACCGGGAGGTCATCGCCCTCGTGAGCCCCGTTGACCGTGCGCTGGAACGCCTCGGCTACTTTCAGCTCGTACTCCGGGTCTGCGGGGTCGATCAGGTTCTCACTCATCGGTGCTCCTTCGTTCTACTGCGGCGCCCACTGTCGTCTGCGCGAAAGTGCCCGCGGGGGCTTCGAGGATCGCATCTACGATCCCTGGGGATGGTTCTCGGGGGCATGGGTCGGTGGAGCACGGCTGGAGCGTCACAACGCCCGTCACGCGCCCGTCGCGGATCCATACGACGTCGAGCGGTACGCGGGTGTCCCGCATCCAGACCTCTGTGCGCTGTGCGGGCTCGAGCGGGAACCACATGCCGGTGCCGTCCGGCACGCTGTCCCGCCCGCTGAGCCCTTCGCGCTGCGCGTCGGTGCTCGTTGCTTGTTCGGCGGTGATCGTCACACCGTCGATGGTCACGCGCAGCTCGTCGACGTCGGCGGCACAGCCGGTGAGGATGACCGCCACGGCGGCCGCGACCGCGGCCGCGGCACGCTTCATTCCAGGGGCCGGCCCACGGGACCGGTGCCGGGAGGCATCGGCTCGAAGTGCTCGCCGTCGTTGAATTCACGCTCCAGCGACTCGACGAGGCCCATCACGCCGTGCAGCTGCATGTCGGTCATGTTCCGCCAGCGGTACTTGTCGCGACCGGCGTAGAACGCGGCGCGGATGCGGCCGTCCTGGTCGCTGTCCGCGTAGTAGTTCATCTTCGTGCGCGTCGGCTTCTTCGCTGCCACTCCCCCGGCCTTCGTCGGCGTCGGGGCGGGTGCTGCGGGTGCGACTGCAGCCGGCGCCGGAGTCGGCTGTGCCGCCGGCACTGCCTGGGTGTTGACGGGCGTCTGCCCGCTGAGCGCGGACGTGCGGCGCTCGGTTCGCTTCGCGGCCATGTGCTTAGTTCCTTCCGGTGAGCTGCGTGAGGTATCCGTCGTAGATCGCTGCGAGCTCACGCGAGTCGGCGTCGCCCTCGTCGAGCCCGATCGATTCCTCGGTGGCATCTGCGATCGCCTGGCGCTTCGGCACGGGCGGAGTGAGCAGCGGGAGGCCACGCGCCTCGGCGGCCGCCTCGATTTCGCTGGCCCAGTGTCCGCCGCCAACCGTTCGGGACTCGTGCTGGTTGAGCACGACGCCCGCGACGCGCAGCCGGGGGTTGTAGCTCTGCTGCACCTGCGTGATCGTGTCGAGCAGTTTCGCGAGCCCGTTGGCGCTCCAGAGCTTCGTCTGCGTGACCACGAGCGCGCCGTCAGCGGCCGTGAGCGCGTTGATGACGAGCTGGTCGAGGTTCGGGCCACAGTCGATCAGGATGAGGTCGTAGTCGCCGCGCACAGCCTCCAGGGCACGACTCAGCCGTCCCTCACGGGCGGCTCCAGCGACCACGAGCTGATCGCGGACCACACCGAGCGTCTCCCCCGTCGTTGGCACGACGTCGAGCCCTTCCCAGATTCCCGGCACGATGACGTCTGCGATGGTGTCGGGCGTGTACTCGCTGAGCACGTCGGCCAGCCCCGGCTCCGTCTCTCCGACGTCCTCGGTCAGGACGCTGGTGATGTTGCCCTGCGGGTCGCTGTCGACGACGAGCACGCGCAGGCCGGCGAGCACGGCCGCCCGGGTCAGATGGAAGACGGTCGTCGACTTCCCGACGCCGCCCTTCTGGTTGCAGGCGGTCAGCATCACTGCTTCGCGCTGGTTGGTGTCAGTCACGGGTTCCTCCCGGGTCGTATGTTCTGAGTGTATCCCCATTAGTGACAATGCCTCTATTGGGTATGAGGAAAGGAGGGGAGCACTCGGGGCACTCCCCTCCTGGGCGCGGTCACTCGGTTGTGCCGCTGCGCTCCACGGTCACGGACTGGAGGTGCAGGCTCACGCCGACCTCATCGGCCCGGACCTCGTGCTGGATGCGCTCTTCGCCACCCTCGGGACGGTAGACGGTCGTGCGGTACTCCCCCGCGAATGTGATGCGGATGTTGCCGGAGCGCTCCGCGGCCTCCACGAGGTTCACCGCCTGGTTGCCCTGCACGGCCACGTCGTAGCCGATCGTGCCGCCGTCCTCGTAGTTGCCGTCGTCCTTGCGGATGCGATCGGTCACGAGCACGCGGGCGTAGGTGTACGGCTTGCCCTTGTCGTTCTCGCGCAGGACGGGAGTCGCGGCGAGATTTCCGGTGCGGGTGATGTAGCTCATGGTGAGCATTTCCTTTCTCTCTGTGTTGGGGATAATGCCGGTATTAGTACCGGTTTGCAACGGGTTCAGAGCCCGTAGCGGTTGATGGTCATGCGGTGCCCGTCCATCTGGCCGGGGTAGAACACCCACTCGATGCCGGAGCCGGTGGGCGGCTCGAACCGGACGCCGCGCACGGGGCTACCGGTCGTGATTGGTCCTAGCTCATTGGCGACGGTGAGGGGCTTGGCGTAGGGCTTGCCGTCGAGGGCTGTCAACACGTCCCCCTCCCGCAGCTCTGCCAGCTTCGTCACGATCAGCTCCTTCATCTTCTGTACCTCCATTGTACCTTATGCCTCTATTAGGGGGAATGCCGGGATTCCTGCTCAGTCCTCGCGCGGGAGCATGATCGTCACGACGGGCTCGCCTTCGTCGCCGGGGCCGATGTGCAGCGCCAGCTCGATCAGCTCTGCCTCGTTCCACTGCCGGCCTCGATCCTCGTTCGGGATGCGGAACACGCGGAAGGTGACGCGATCGCCGCCCGGGGCGTTGCCCGCGGCGATGCCGGCCATGTAGAGCACGTCCCACAGTCGGCCGTCCTCGTCCTGCGGCTCGGGCCTGTCCTCGTCCCAGGTGACCGCCTCGGCCCACGCGGCACGAGTGAGCGCGACCGGGATGCGGAACCGGGCTTCGCGCGCCATGTCGCCCGCGTCGACCAGATCGCCGTCCGCTAGTGCGTCCTCGCGAGTGCGGCTGTGGATCACGCTGCCGAAGTAGTTCTCGATGCTCATGCTGTCCTCCTGTACCTAATGCCTCTATTTATCGGGCTGACAATCCGCAAGTTTCCGCGGGTCTTGGTCTATGTCTCTATTGTACCTAATGCCTCTATTATGGTCAAGCGGTCACTGCTCGAGCGAGCGGCGGCGCTGGAACTCTGCGATCTGCTCGGGGGTGTAATTGGCCTTCATGTACCAGTGATTCGTCTGCTGCTGCCAGAACTCGACGTCGCGACGCAGCTGCTCGACCTCGCCCTGCAGTCGGGGGATCTCTTGGCGCATCCAATTGAACGCTTCCCACGACACGGGGCCCCGCTCGTCCTGCTGCTCTTCGCTCATCGGTCATCCCATGTGTGCGGCGATACGGTCGATTTCGATGGGGTTGAAGCCTGCCCAGTGGTCCTGATCGTCGACGACGACCACGGGAGCCTGTGCGTATCCGAGGTCTTTCACGTACTCCAGCGCCGCGTCGTCCTGGCTGAGGTCCACGACTCGGTAGGGAATGCCCTTGGCGTCGAGTGCCCGGTACGTCGCGTTGCACTGCACGCAGCTCGGCTTGCTGTACACCGTCAGCTCGTTCTCGATCATGTCCCTCTTCCTCTCTCGATCAATTCGCTGGCTCGTTCCTGATAAGCGGAGCAGTGCCGCAGCAGCAGGGCCGGAACACAACCGCAGGCGGTGGGGGAGAGAATTTCGTCGCGATGTGAGGGAGCGTAGCGACCGCGTGGCGAGAATCTCGGAGGAGGCGGCCCCGGAGGGGCTTGTGTGGAGGACCGCGGCGGCAATGATGGAGCGTCAGGAACGATGCCCGGAGCCCGATGAATGCCGGCGACCCGTAGGGGAGCGCACACCGACGCGCAGCGGCGCCGGGGGAGTGTGAGGGGGTTGCTCCCCTCGCGCCGTGCCCCGGAGGGCACGGCTGGGGCGGCCTATTGGGTCGCCCACGTCCACGCGGCTGCGGTGATGGTGTCGAGGTCGTCGAGGGTGGCGCTGCCGGATGCGGTGACCACGGTCACGCCGTCTGCGTCGCGCCGGTCGGCTCGCCACTCGTATCCGGTGACTTCGCGCTCGGGGTCGTCGCTGGGCCGGTCGCAGATTTCGGTGAACCCGATTCGGGCGTCCTCGTTCTGCTTGTAGAACACCAGGTGCCCGTATCCGAACGTCTCGGGGTCCTCTTCGCAGAGGTCGAGGCCGGGGACGGATGCCGCGAGCTCGTCAAACTCGGCGCGCAGCGTCTCGGCGGGCGTGCGATGGTGCGCGTCGCCTTCCTCGTCGCTCCGTGCGTGGGCGTTGATCCATTCGAGCGCGGCCGCGGTGCGGCCGCAGGAGCGCAGCAGACCGGCGAGGGCGTCGGCCTCGGTGCAGGTGAGCGCCTTGGCGATGTCGGCGGCGGCGTCGCCGCTCCAGACCTCCAGGAACCAGTGCAGCGGTGTTCCTGGCTCGACGGTCTGAGCGGCGGGGGTGGCGGTGGTCGTGTCCATGGTCGTATCTCCCTTATCCCTTATGCCTCTATTAGTTCTTGGTGATCTGCTCGGCGGGGCGGTGGTCCTGAATCTCGGCGTAGGTGACGCGATCGGTCCAGCTGTAGGCGGTTTCGACGCTGACCGTCTTGGCGTTCACCCGGGCGACTTTGTGCCAGTAGCCGCGGACCTTCACCGCGTCGCCCTTGGCGATGCTGTCGCGGCTGTATCCGGTCGCGCGTCCCGTGGCGATCTGGTCGGCGCGCACCCGCTCCCAGTAGGCGAGCTGGTCGCGCAGCTCGTCGAGCTGCGGCGCGTAGGCGGCTGCTCGCTTGGCCTTCTGCTCGTCGGTAGCGGGCCGGTATCCCGTCTCGGGGTCGTACACGTCCGCGATGATCCGGCGCTCGGTGCGGCGAATGTCCGCGCCGATCTTCTCGATGCGGTTGGCGACGGTCACGGGGTTGTAGCGGGCATCCGTGGTGTGTGCGGCGGCCTCGGCGCGGCGGGCGGCTTCCTCGGCGTCGTGGTGGGCGTCGATGCTGCGGCGCATGCTGTTGTGGGCCTTGTCGATCGCGCGGCGGTGGCGGCCTTCGGAGTGGTGACCGACCTTGATCGGCTCGCCGCCCTCGGGCAGGCGTGCGACGTCGCTCAGGTGCTTGTTCCATGCGGCATCCGAGTTCGTGGCCTTCCGGTCGGCCTTGGCGTCGAGCGCGGCCACGCGGTCAGCCTGGCGGGCGATTCTCCCGGCCTCGACTTCTGCGGTGCTGCGGGTCGTGCGGTCGATTTCCAGCGGTGCCAACTCGAACCCTGCCGCCTCCAGGGCTGCGGCGGTGCGGGTGATGATGTGGTGCTGGGGGAGACGGTCGCGGCTGTTCGGGACGTACCACGCGCCGATGCTCCGGCCCCAGCGCCAGCGGTTCTCCTTCAAGATCGCGGCGGACCCGTCGCCCTTGGCGGTGCCCTCGATGATCGTTCCGGCCTCGTGCGTGTGCGTGATGCTCAGCATGCTTGGTTCCTCTCTCCACCTCGTTTTTTTGCCTTGAAGGCACGTAGTGCCTGTCAGGGAGTGCCGCCTGGAGCGACAACCCGTAGGGCGGTGGCGGAGAGAATTTCGGGTGCGATGAGAGGGAGCGCAGCGACCGCGCGCCCGAAAATCTCGGGGGAGCCGGCCCCGCGCAGCGGGGCTTGCGTGGAGGGTGGCCGACCGTAGACTGCCGCAGGCTTCAAGGCCAAAAACGACGCGCGTATGCGCGCTCGTGAACAGTCGGCGCGCAGCGCCGTCGTCTCAGTCCGGGCCGGCCTCTGTCGGCGGCCCGGTTGCTGGGCCGGCCTCCGTGGCGGCACAGCATTGCCCCGCGCTGTGGCGCGGGGCGGCTGGCTCTTATGGGGATATTGCCTCTATTAGTTCTCGTCGGTGAGCATTGCGGCGATCTTCTCGACGGGCGACAGCGGGTATCCCCAGGCCTGGAGCGTCTGGAAGTACGCCGCCTTCTCGGGGCGGGGGGAGCGCCAGGTGTCGCGGCTGGTCTGCTGTTCTATGCCGCCGAGGACGATCGCGACGGCGACGTGCGCGGCGCGGGTCGGGTGCGCGGTGAGGTATTCGGCGATCTTGTCGCCGTAGCCGCGCTCGATGCCGAGGAATTCTTGCGCCTGGCTGTTGCCGTGTCCGATGGACTGGCCGAGATCATAGCCTCCGGTGGCCAGGAGCGTTGCGACCACGCTCATCGCGTCCTTCGGCATGGTCTTGCGGGCCAGGAACGTCGCGACCCACTCGCGCCGGACCGACTCAGCGGCGTCCCATTCCTTGTTGTTGGCGATGAGCGTCTTGCGCTCGGCCTTCTGTTCGTCGGTCATCGGGCCTTTGGCCGCGCCGCTGGTGGCACCGGGGCGGAGGATCAGTCCTGCCGCGTCGAGGTCGTCAACGTAGTACGTCACCTCGAACTGCTCGGCGTCCCACGCGCGGACGTGCGCCGCGATCCCGGGCTTGCCCTCCACGTAGTCGCTGGTGATCCGGTTCCCGCCTTCGTCGGTCACCTGGTGCAGACGGTAGGGGGTGGCATCCTCCCAGCCCGGGGAGGACGACAGGATGCGGTGCCCCTTGGCCGCTACTTGCGCCTCGACCTTCTCGCGGAGCACGGCGGCGGCTCGCTCGTTGCGGGCGCGCTGGACGGCGACGGGGAAGTAGTCGGGCTGGCTCCCGGCAATCTCGGTGAGGTCAGCGACGGCCTGGGGGTCGTCCTCGAACTCGATCAGCGTCGCGGCCTGGTCGAGGGTCAGTCCGACCTCCGCGACGAGCCGGGTGCCGGTGTCGCTGGAAGCGACGGTCAGGCCGGTCTTGATCGTGTCGCGCTTGGTGCCGGTGCGCTTCGCGATCTGCGTGGCGCTGAGTCCTTCCAACTCCAACTGCCGCCAGGCGTCGAGTCGGTCGCCCTCTCCGAGTGCTTCGCGCTGGTCGTTCTCGACCAGCTGCTCGATGATGCGCTGGGCGGTGTCCGTGTCGTCGACGTCGACGACGTAGACGGGCATCGTCGCGAGGCCGACCATTTGGGCGGCGAGGGTGCGGCGCTGGCCGTAGCGGACGTGCACGCCCTCGCTGTCGCGGTAGGCGACGACGGGCTGGAGGACGCCGTTTGCGCGGATGCTGTCGACGAACTCCTTCCCGAGAGTCGCTTCGGTGCGCACGTTCGTGGCCACGTCGATGGTCTGGGGGTCGATGTGCTCGATGGTTCCGGGCGTGGTCGTGGTGGTCATGTTCATCCCTTTCCCCTCCACGTTTTTTTGCCGTGAAGGCACGAACGTGCCGGTCAGGGAGGACGTGCGCAGCGTCAACACGGAGTGCGGTGGGGGAGAGAGTTTCCGGTGCGATGTGAGGGAGCGCAGCGACCGCGTGCCGGAAAGTCTCGGGGGAGCCGGCCCCGCTCGCGGGGCTTGCGCGGAGCGTGGCCGACCGTAGACTGCCGCAGGCTTCACGGTAAAAAACGGCGCCCCGCAGGGCGCGAAGGATCTGCGGCCGGCAGGCCGTCCCCCTGGTGTTGAGGGCAGCTGTCCATCCTTGTGGGCGAATGGAGCCCGGCGGTAGCTCGGGTCGTCCACAGGTGGTCAGGTGGCCGCTCGGTGTGGGGCGGGTCAGGCTTTGGGCCGGCGCACCTTCGGGGTGCGTGGGAACTGGCGGTGCATTCGCGCCAGGATCGCGTCGATTTCGGGCTGTTGGGCCGCGATGCGCTCGCGTAGCTCGGCGTCCGCAGCGCGTCGAGCTGCGGACTCGACACGGTTGCGCTCGCGCTCCGCTTCCGCTCGAGCGCGGGGTGCCAGCTCGTCGACGGCGATCGTCTGGCCGATGAGCCAGAACAGCCAGGCGAGCGGATCGCGCTGCTCGGCCGGCTCGACGTCGGCCCGCATGCCGGCCCGGTAGCGGTCGACGTGTTCGAGGACCTGGTGTGCGGTCCAGCCGCGCTCGACGAGGCGATGCCTGGCGATCGCGGCGCATACCTGGCCGATGTGGCGGCCGCCGATCCACACGGCGTCGTTGCGGCCGTCCGGTGTTCGCACGTAGACGCGCTGCGGCTGCGCGCGGGGGGTGCGCAGGAGCCGGGGCAGCCGGTCGACGAGCTGCGCGGCGAACTGCTGGACCGCGAACGGCCAACGAGGCTGGGCCTCAGCCGTTTCAACCACTCCTGTCGTAGCTGGTCGGCGCGGAGCGCCGGCCTTTCGCGCGCCTCGGGCGCGCTTTGGTGAGTTCTCTGTAACGGGAGAGGTTTCGTTAACTGGTCCCGAGAGGGGTAGGGGGGTGCCGTCCACAGAGTGAGGGATCGTGAGCGCTCGTGTGGAGGCGGCCGCGCGCTGGTGCTCTGCGCCGAGCGCGCGGGCCTCGGCCAGCTCGTCGAGGGAGAGGCGATTGCGGCCGCGGGCGCACTCGACGACGAGGCCGAGCCGCGAGAGGAAGCGCATGATGCGCTTGACGGTCGCTTCGGCGTAGCCGATGCGCTCAGCGACGGTGGCGTGGGAAATGGCGACGTCGCGGCCTGTGGAGCGGTCTGCGGCGGCCGCCCATTGGCGGGCGGCTGAAAGTACCGTGCTGGGGCCTGCGACGCGCAGACGGCGGCGTAGGGACTCCACGCTGGGGAGGGTCAGAGCGAACTCCACGGCGTGCAGCCAGTCGGCGGGCCGGCAGACCGGCACGGCGGCGTAGACGCCCTCCGGGGGCGTGAGCATGAGTCCTCGGCCGCGGCTGCGCGGGCCGCGGCCTCCCCGTGGGGCCGGTGGCCGATCGACGGTCTGTCGGCGGTGTGCGGGCGCATCGGGGCCTGTCGGCCGTTTGGGGGACACGTCGCGGCGTGTCGGAGCCGATTGCGCGTGGAAAAAGGCGGCGTTGGGCGTTATGATGAAGTCACCTTCCTGGCATGGGTAGGTACAACGAAGCCCCGGCTCCCGGCCGGTTCTTCCTCACATCGCCTTCATCTGTTCCTGTCGCCAAACTTCGACAGATGAGGCACTTCGAGTTTCGAGGCCCGCCCCTGGCGGGCCTCATCTCGTTAAGCGGCGTCGATAGGCAGCTCCCCGTCGTGAAGCTCCTGCTCTGGCCAGGTCACGGGCAGGCCGCGACTGGTCAGCTCCAGGTGCTCGATGATGTGCTCGAACATCACGGCCGACGAGACAGCTGCTTGATCCGCGAGGCGGTCAAGCCGTTCTTTCGCGCTGCGCTCGACGACGTAGCCGAGCGGCACTGGGTCTACCAGTGAGCCGCGAGGACGTCGACGAGGGGCCATGTGAGCGAGCGTAGTTCTATGCCAATGGTTAACGTCAGAGTGACACGCCGGGGGGTCAACCTTGGGTTGAGGGTTGTTCGCGGCCGGTGCGGCTCTGGAGCTGCACTGTGGTGTCTCCGAGCTGGAGACGTGCGCTGGCGGCGATGATCGTTGGCGTGTGGGGCGACAGGGCTTGGCCGTCGACGTATGTGCCGTTGCTGGAGCCGTGGTCGGTGACGATGAGCCTGCCGGCGTCGTCGACGTCGACGAGTGCGTGGGTGCGCGAGACTTCGCGGCCGGGGCTGGGGAGCTTCACGGGAGTGTGCCCGTCGATCGCGTCGGGGTTGCGGCCGAGAGCGGCCGGAGCCGGTGTCGTGATCGTCTCGCCGCTGTCGAGCTGCACGATGAGCTGCGGCCGCGGTGCGCGGACTAACACGGTGTGCTCGTCGACCTCGGGCAGCGGCGCGGCTGTGCGGCGGTATTCCGGGGCAACCGCGGCGGGCACGGTGGCCTGAGTCGCCGGGGGTGGAGAAACGGGTGAGCGTGGGGGAGTGTCGCTGAGCTCCACGCGCAACGGCTGTTCGATGCCGCATGCGCCGCACGTGGCGGCGGTGACGACGACGAGCTGCTGGCACTGTCGGCACGGGCCGTTGACGGGGGTCAGCCGGGAGGCATCCGCGATCGTGTTGCCGGCGTCGATCGGCTGGACGACGCCGCTGGGCCGCACGGCGATGCGGTAGCGCTGTCCGGCCTCGTCGACGTCGACCGCGACGGGTCGCGAGAGAGTGTCTGCGAGGGCGGCGCAGCGCGCGATGATGCCGGCTCGCATGCCCTCCACGGTCGGAGAGGCGCAGCCCTGCGGTGCGCCGTTGATGCGGAGCACCGCAGTGACGTGCTGGGCCTCGGATCGAATCTCGACCTGGATGCGGGGCCACGTCCCGACCTTCTGAGCTTCGGTCATTCGCGCGGCGTTCCGTTGAGGCCTCCGGCGACGGCAGCGCCCGCGGCGAGCCATGCGCGCTGCGTGGCGGGCCGCAGGCTCTCGTAGGTGATCTGGCCGTCGACGAGGGCAGAATCGTGCGGGATCATCACCGCGGCGCGAGTGAGGGCGCTGTATCCGTTGGCGACGTGCTGCATGTCGGCACGGGTGGCCTTGGGATCGGCCTGGGTGATGACGGTGACGGCATCCCGCGCGAGACGGGCGGAGCGTGCGTCACGTGTAGCTAGGTCCTCCAGGAGCAGTGCGCCGGCTTCCGCGTGATCGTCTCGGGTCGTGGTGGAGACGACGAGCTGGTCGGCCAGGTCGATCATGCGCAGCCACATCGGGTCGCTCTCATCGTTCCCGCTGTCGATGAAGATGAGCCGGTAGTACTTCGCGGCGACGGCGTGGATCGCGTCGACGTCGGTCGGCGTGATGCGCTGTTCGTTTGCTCGGGCGGTGGGATTGGAGCGCAGCACGTCGAAGCGGTCGCTGGTCTGGTGGTGCACGAAGTGGGCGAGGTCGGCCGCCTGTGCGCCCGTGCCGAGCAGCCGTTCGGCGTGGGGCAGGAGGTCGAGCAGCGTGCTGGCGTGCGGACCCTGTTCGGTGCGCCAGCCGAGCGTGCCACGGGTCTGGTTGTTGTCCCAGGCGAGAACGCCTGCGCCGCCGTAGCGCGCGAAAGTCGCGCTCAGGAGGATGGTCGCGGGCGTCTTGCCGGCGCCACCCTTGCCGTTGACGACAGCGATGGTGCGCGGGCCAGGCCAGTGCTGGCTCACGGCGCGCTCGTCGGCGCGCACGGCGCGCTCCGCATCACTGGGAGGCATGCGGATGCCGGCACGGGTGAGCGCCCCGCGAATGCCCGTCGTTGCGGGCTTCTCGATCTGCTCCTGGGTGAGGAACGATGTGCGCACCTCGCGACGGGTAACGGGAGCCTCTGTGGTCCAGGCGGCCGCTCCTGTGGCCTCTGGTGCGACCGTGGGGGCCGGCGCTGCGGTCGGTGTGGGCAGCGGCGGCCGCGGCGGCACATCGACTGCAGGAGCCGGTTCGGCGGCGACTGCAGGAGCGGGCGACGGTGCGACTGCAGGCGGCGCAGCTTCCGTGGGAGCGGGGACGTCGGTGATGACGTCCTGGGCGGCCGCAGCGCGGGCCGCACCTCGAGTAGTGGTCGCCGTGGGAGGGTTGGTGTCCTCGCTCACCTGGGCGTGCTCGTCAACGATCAGGTGATAGGTCGGCTCGACGC